>NZ_CP029845.1 GCF_003268615.1 Blattabacterium clevelandi
CCTAGTCTATATAGACTAGGACCTCTAGGTCGAGGACTCGAAACTTTGAGATATTTTCGACCACCTGCACGTCACTCCACCATGCACGCGCGTACTTGCGTGCTGTCGAAAAATCGATCTGGCTCGCGTACTCACATTTGTGCTCGCACGTGCACACGTGTATAACGCGCACGTGTTAACGTGCGCGCGCGTACACCCCCGCGCACCCCCTTATGTGCGTATATTTAGTATAATTTTTTTACATGTAAAAAAAATGAATTTTTATCCGAATGGAGTTTTAGTTTTTTTGTAATTTTTTTCAAAAAATAAGGCATATATATATATATATATATAATAATATTTAATATATTATAATTAACATAGTTAATATCACGTATAAATATACGTTACCGCCCACGCGCACCTGCACGCGATTATAGATTACGCTCGCGCGTGGGCGCGTATTTATGCCATTTTTTTTAATGTAATGGATATTTTTTTTCTCTATAAAGTTTAAAATATTTTTTATTACATTTAGGGATTATGGAGCTTAAAGAAAGAAGAGAAATGGGTATCACGAAAGATCGTTTAAATTTTAAGCCTTTCGAATATCAGTGGGCTTATGAGTATTGGTTTAAGCAACAAAATGCGCATTGGTTGCATACGGAGATCAACATGCAGTCGGATATTCATGATTGGAATGAAAATTTATCGGATCGAGAAAAGAATGTTATTGGAGATATCTTAAAGGGTTTTACTCAAACGGAAACAGAAGTTGGAAATTATTGGTCCGAAATGATTCCAAAGTGGTTTCCAATTCCAGAGATAAAAATGATGGGTCAAGCATTTGGTTCTTTTGAGACGATTCATGCTGTGGCTTATTCTTATTTGAATGATATTTTAGGGTTAGATAATTTTCATGCTTTTTTAGAAGATGAAGCAACCATGAAAAAGTTGAAAGTATTGATGGATATTAGAAAAAGTGATCATGGTAAGTATAATAGAAAGGAGATAGCAAAGAGTATTGCTTTGTTTTCTGCTGCAGCAGAAGGAATTCAATTGTTTTCTTCTTTTGCGGTATTATTGTCTTTTAGAAAATCTAATCGTTTGAAGGGGATAGGGCAACAAATTATTTTTTCTGTTAGGGATGAGTCTCTTCATTCGGAAGCGGGGTGTAAGATTTTTCGTACGTTTTGTGAAGAAAATGATGGATTAAAAAATTCGGTTGCAGATTCTATTTATTATGGAATGGATTTAGCATTAAAAAATGAATTTATTTTTATTGATCAAATTTTTGATAATGGTGATATTCCAACTATTAAGAGAGAAGAATTGAAAAATTTTATGAAAGATAGAGCCAATCTTAAATTGAAAGAATTAGGACTATCGGATGCCTATTGTATAGATAAAAATATGTTAGATAACATGAGTTGGTTTTATATAACGATATCTGGAGAACAGCAAACTGATTTTTTTGATAATCGTGAAACAGGATATAGTAAGCCTAATGAAGATTGGAATGAAGATCTTTTTGTTTTGGATGAGAAAAAAACTTCTACAGAAAAAAAAATATTAGAAATTCTTTTAAAGAATCAGAAAGAAAATTTAGGAAATTCTGGATGTGTATCCTGTGAGTCTTAGTTATGGGTTATGGCTAATTTTGATATAAATTGAAAAGAAAAATTACACCTTGGTACAATACTTTAGGAAAAGAACAACTATTGCATAGTTCTGTTTGTGATTATTTAGATTATGAATATCCGCATATTTTTTATTTTCATCCTCATAATGAAGCAAGAAGAACTCCTTATGAGAGGTTTCTTATAAAAGTGATGAGATTAAGACCAGGTCTTCCTGATATATTGGTTCCTATTCCAAAAAAAGGGAGTACGGGTATGGCTTTGGAATTCAAAATAAAACCAAATAAATTAACAGAAAATCAGATTCATATAATAGATATATTCAATTCGTACAATTGGAAGGTGAATGTTTGTTATGATTTTGACGAAGCAAAGATTTATATAGATCAGTATTTAAAAAAAACAGATTAGTATAATGAGAAACAATAAAACTTCCATGCAATATGATGTCATATCTAATGAATGTAGAACTCATTTTTTGAAAAAAAAGTTTTTGATTCCTAAAAAGTTATGTAATTATATTTTGATGAAAATATATCAGAATAATTGGATTGAAATTGTTAATTATTCTGTTTTAGCAGGAATAAGGATTCAAAAAAAAAAAATAGACTCTATGCTTTCTGCTACAATTACAATAGATGTATATGATCAATATATCAAAAAGGCTAAATCTCTTATGGAAAAAAAAAATTCGGATTATGAAGAAGCTTGGAAATATATGAGCATTTCTTCTATAAAAGATTTAATTATGCAAAAAATTTTTAGGATTCAAGGAATGGAAAAACGTTTCTATGAAGTAGAAAATTATGCTTATAAAGTTCAAGATAATTATATAGATATATTGAATTATGCTATTTTTGCTTTGATAAAAATGAAAAATCCATAAAAATTTATTTCTTTTTTATTTCATTCCATTTTACTTTTTCGTATTTGTAAACTATTATTTGCGCTATTCTATCGCCGTCTTTTACAGTAAAAGTATGACTAGATAAGTTTATGAGTAATATTTTTATTTCTCCTCTATAATCTGAATCGATAGTCCCTGGATTGTTGAGAACAGTTATACCATGACGTAAGGCTAATCCGCTTCTAGGTCGTATTTGAGCTTCATATCCTGTAGGTATTTCTATGAAAATCCCTGTTTTGATGATTTTTCTTTCCATAGATGGAATAATAATCTCTTTTTCCAGATAGGCTTGTAAGTCTATCCCTGCTGCTCCTTCTGTAGCATAATATGGAAAAATATGATGGGATAAATTACGTATTTTTATTAGGACACTCATCTTTATCGTATTTAATTATAATCTTTTATGTATGAATAATATTTCAAAAAAAAACTTATATTCCAAAAAAAATTGATATGAAATGAAAAAACTATTTTTTTTTATCTTATCCATGATGTTTTTTACATCATGTAATGATGATAATTTAACTGGAGGCCATCCACAAGAAGAACAAGAAAAAACGAATCATCCTACTATAGGAATGGCCATGGACCCCCCTCCGACTACTTCATCCACTTCCCCTTTTTTTCTTTCTGATTTTGAAAAGGATGAAAAGGAAAAATATCGTCTACAGATTGAAGAATTAATGAATCAAGATTCTAAATTAAAACAAATTATTGAAGAATTGGAAAGAGCAGAAAAAGCATCAAAAAGAAGAGCATAAAGATAAAATTTTAGAAAATAGTGGTCGTAAAAAGGACCACTATTATTATTATTATCGATGAA